>NZ_JBFROI010000036.1:0-26988 GCF_041471405.1 Vibrio sp. 10N.261.52.C11 | reverse complement strand
TACGAGATACGAGATACGATCAGGATGTCTCTTAGTGAAATGAAGTTCAACATACTTCAACGCTAAATTGTATTGAGCTTCCCTAGAATACAGACGTAAAAAAACCGCTAGTTGCCTAGCGGTTTTTTGGTTTAGCGAAACGTATTAAGCCAAGGCCTAAGGCATATCGTCAAACTCTTCACCTTCTTTGTCCACTTGTGGTGGCATTAGGTGTTCACGCGTAATACCTAACTTCATAGCCAGTGCAGATGCAACGTAGATAGAAGAGTAAGTACCAACCGTAATACCCAGTAGAAGTGCAGTCGCGAAGCCGTGAATCATAGCGCCGCCCTGAACGAACAGTGCGATAACTACGAATAACGTGGTACCAGAAGTGATCAATGTACGGCTCAATGTTTGTGTGATTGAGCTGTTCAGTACTTCAGGTGCTTCACCCTTACGCATCTTACGGAAGTTCTCACGGATACGGTCGAATACAACAATGGTATCGTTGAGGGAGTAACCGACGACCGTTAGCAAGGCTGCTACGATGGTAAGGTCGACCTCAATTTGCATTAGAGAGAACACACCCAGAGTGATGATAACGTCGTGCGCCAGTGCTAATACTGCACCCGCAGCCAAACGCCATTCAAATCGCACTGATACGTAGATCAAGATACAGATAAGAGAAACTAGAATAGCAAGGCCACCCGCTTCTGTTAATTCGTCACCCACGTTAGGACCAACGAACTCGATACGACGCATTTCAACTTGCTCACCAGTACCATTCTCAATAGCAGAAAGGATTTGGTTACCAAGCGTTTCGCCCGCTACGCCATCACGTGGACGTAAACGAACCATCACATCACGAGCTGAACCGAAGTTCTGTACCGTTGCATCACCAAAGCCTTCGGCTTCTAGTGCACTACGAATATCAGGAAGGTGTGCCGGTTGTTCAAAACCAACTTCAATCAGAGTACCGCCAGTAAAATCTAGACCCCAGTTCAACGATTTCGTTGTTAGGGTGAAGATAGCAGTACCAATCATCAAGATAGAAAAAACAAAGGCAACCTTTGACCAACGCATAAAGTCGATCATTTTGTCTGCTTTTAGAATCTGAAACATATTAATTCCTAGCCTTAGATCGACAGTTTTTTAACGCGTTTGCCGCCATACATCAGGTTCACGATACAACGTGTTCCGATAATAGCTGTAAACATTGAAGTCAAGATACCGATAGACAGCGTTACCGCGAAGCCTTTGATAGCACCCGTACCCACAGCAAATAGAATGATTGCTGTTAGTAGTGTGGTGATGTTGGCATCGGCGATTGTGCTGAATGCGTTCGCGTAACCTTGGTGAATCGCTTGTTGTGGACTGCGTCCATCTCGAAGCTCTTCACGTATACGCTCAAAGATCAGAACGTTCGCATCAACCGCCATACCAACCGTTAATACGATACCGGCAATACCTGGTAGGGTCATGGTAGCCCCCGGAATCATCGACATAACACCGATAATCAACACCAAGTTAGCCATTAGCGCAACGTTCGCAATCAGACCAAAGCTACGGTAGTAAAGCAGCGTAAACAGCATTACAGCAGCCATACCCCAAACCATCGCCATGATACCCATATCGATGTTTTGCTGCCCCATAGATGGACCAATCGTACGTTCTTCTACAATCGAGATAGGCGCAATCAATGCACCAGCACGCAGTAGAAGTGCCAAGTTATGAGCTTCAGCCGTTGAATCGATACCAGTAATACGGAAGTTACGGCCTAGCGCAGATTGAATCGTCGCTTGGTTAATCACTTCTTCGTGCTTACTCAAGATAACTCGACCTTCCGGTGTTTTACGACCGCTGTCTTTGTACTCTGCAAATACCGTTGCCATTAGCTTACCGATATTCTGACGAGAGAATGCAGACATCTTGCTACCACCTTCGCTGTCTAGCGAGATGTTAACTTGAGGACGACCATATTCATCAACACTTGAGCTTGCATCAGTAATACTTGAGCCGCCTAGAATAACGCGCTTCTTAAGTACCACAGGACGACCATCACGATCTTGCTTGATTTCGCTACCCGCAGGGGCACGACCAGAAGCGGCAGCGGCTAAGTCAGCACTGCTATCCACTTCACGGAACTCAAGCGTCGCGGTAGCACCAAGAATTTCTTTAGCGCGAGCCGTGTCTTGAACACCAGGCAATTCCACTACGATACGGCTAGAGCCTTGACGTTGAACCAAAGGTTCAGCAACACCAAGTTCGTTAACACGGTTACGTAGAATGGTAATGTTTTGCTCTACCGCATAGTTGCGGATTTCTTGAAGACGAGCCTCTGTGAAGCTAGCAACCAAAGAAAAACGACCATTAGATTCAGAATCTACAAACGTCATGTCTTGGTGCTTAGATTGCAGTAGCGATTTCGCTTCAGCAAGCTGCTCGGCGTTACGTAGAATCACTTCAACCGCATCTTTACCAGATGGGCGAATTGCACGGTAACGGATTTTTTCTTCACGAAGTTCGCTACGGAACGCTTCTTCTTGTTGGCCAACCAGCTTTTGCATCGCAGCGTCCATATCCACTTCCATCAAGAAGTGAACACCACCACGTAGGTCAAGACCAAGCTTCATTGGTGCAGCACCAATAGATTCAAGCCAATCAGGAGTTGAAGCAGCTAAGTTTAAAGCAACGATTACGTCTTCATCTAATGCTTCAGTGATGACATCACGAGCACTAATTTGAGAGTCTGTATCGTTAAAGCGAACAAGAATGGAACCGTTTTCTAGAGCAACGGATTTAGTAGAAAGGTTTTCAGCTTCAAGAGCATTGGTGACAGCATCCAGCGTAGACATATCTACAGAGGCGCCGCGCGCCCCTGTAACTTGAACTGCCGGATCTTCACCGTATATATTCGGAAGTGCGTACAACGCAGCGATGGCGATAGTAAACACCACCATCAGGTACTTCCATAACGGGTAACGGTTTAGCACAGCGAGGATCCTCTAGCTGTTTATAGAGATTTCAGAGTACCTTTTGGTAGCACTGCTGTAACGAAGTCTTTCTTGATAACTACTTCGTTGTTTGCATTCAGTTCGATAGCAACGTAGTCGCTGTCTTCTGCAATCTTAGTGATCTTGCCAATTAGGCCGCCGCTTGTAAGAACTTCATCACCTTTGCCCATAGAAGACATAAGGTTCTTGTGCTCTTTAACACGCTTAGCTTGTGGACGGTAGATCATGAAGTAGAAGATCACAGCGAACATACCTAGCATGATAAGCATTTCGAAACCGCCGCCTGCTGGTGCACCTTCTGCTGCTGCGTGAGCTTGAGAAATAAACATTTAAAACATCCTCTATTTATATTTTCGTAATTGTTTGTCTAATTGGGTCGCATCCCTTTATTTTCAAGCCCCATCACTCGGAAGAGAGATAGGGCTCGCAAAAAAGAAATACTAAGATTCTTTACCTAGTGGTGGCACTTCACGCCCCATTCTTGCGTAGAACTCTGCAACGAACTCTTCAAAGCGGTCTTCATCGATAGACTGACGAATGTCTGACATTACTCGTTGGTAGAAACGCAGGTTATGAATCGTGTTCAGTCGAGCACCTAGGATTTCGTTACAACGATCCAAATGGTGTAAGTACGACTTGCTGTAGTTCTTACAAGTGTAACAGTCACACTCTGAATCTAGTGGTGTTGTATCGGTTTTATGCTTCGCATTACGGATCTTGATCACACCTTCAGTCACAAACAGGTGGCCGTTACGTGCATTTCGCGTTGGCATTACACAGTCAAACATGTCGATACCACGGCGAACACCTTCAACCAAGTCTTCCGGTTTGCCTACGCCCATTAGGTAACGTGGCTTATCTTCTGGCAGTTGAGGACATGTGTGCTCAAGAATGCGGTGCATATCTTCTTTTGGTTCGCCTACTGCTAGGCCACCTACTGCGTAACCGTCAAAACCAATTTCTGTTAGGCCTTTAACGGATACATCACGAAGGTCTTCGTACACGCCACCTTGAACGATACCGAACAGTGAGTTCGGGTTTTCAAGTTTGTCGAAGTGGTTACGTGAACGCTCAGCCCAACGAAGAGACATCTCCATTGAGTCTTTTGCTTCTTTGTGTGTCGCAGGGTAAGGCGTACACTCATCGAAGATCATTACGATGTCTGAACCTAAATCTTTTTGGATTTCCATAGACTTCTCAGCGTCCATGAAGATCTTGTCACCGTTTACAGGGTTACGGAAATGAACACCCTCTTCAGTGATTTTACGCATTGCACCTAGGCTGAATACTTGAAAGCCGCCTGAATCAGTCAGGATAGGACCGTGCCAGTTCATGAAATCGTGCAGGTCACCGTGCATTTTCATGATTTCTTGACCAGGACGTAGCCATAGGTGGAATGTGTTACCTAATAGGATTTCAGCACCTGTGTCTTTTACTTCTTCAGGTGTCATACCTTTAACAGTACCGTAAGTACCTACAGGCATGAATGCTGGGGTTTCAACGGTACCGCGTTCAAACTGAAGTTGACCACGACGTGCGCCGCTATTAGTTTTTTTAAGTTCGTATTTTAATTTCACGAAGCCTCCAATATGCCAGAGAAACAATCTGACTGTTAATTCAGAACCTTAAGCCAAACAAAAGTTCAGTCCAGTGAGCTCTATGAGGAGCGGTCGCGTATTCCTTGCGAGAGATTAGACAGACACCCTGCCCGACTCCTAGCTTACTGCTAGCACCCGTAAATTCTTATGTATATCGTTTATAACTAGCTTAAATTAGCTTGTTTTCTTATTGATGAACATGGCATCACCGTAGCTGAAGAAACGATATTCGCTCTTCACTGCGTGATCGTATGCGCCCATCACATTGTCGTAACCTGCAAATGCACTCACCAACATAATCAGCGTTGATTCTGGTAAGTGGAAATTGGTAATCAAGCAATCCACCAACTGGTATTCGTAACCAGGGAAGATAAAGATTTCAGTGTCACCAAAGAAAGGAACCAACTCTGTGCCTTTCTTCAACGCATCTTGCGCTGCACTTTCTAGTGAGCGTACTGATGTTGTACCAACGGCAATAATACGACCGCCACGAGCTTTTGCTGCAGCTACGGCGTCAACCACTTCTTGCGGGACTTCAACGTACTCAGCATGCATGTGGTGATCATTTATATTATCGACTTTTACTGGCTGGAACGTACCAGCACCAACGTGAAGCGTCACATAAGCAAACTCAACACCTTTCTCTTTCATGTCAGCCATTAGCTTGTCATCAAAATGAAGACCCGCTGTTGGAGCTGCAACCGCACCGGGCTTTTCATTATAGACAGTCTGGTAGCGCTCTTTATCTGCATCTTCATCAGGACGATCGATGTAAGGAGGGAGTGGCATGTGACCAACACTGTTAAGAATCTCTAAAACGCTTTGATCAGATGTGAAATGGATTTCGAATAACGCATCGTGACGCGCCACCATTTCAGCTTCATATTCATCGTTCTCACCAAGGAACAACTTGGTACCCGGCTTCGGTGATTTAGAACAACGAACATGCGCAAGAATGCTTTTCTCATCAAGCATACGTTCAACCAGCACTTCAAGCTTACCTCCTGATGCCTTGCGACCAAATACACGAGCTGGAATCACTCGAGTGTTATTGAAAACAACAAGATCGCCTGGCTCAACCAAGTCTAAAACGTCTTTAAACGAACCATCAGCTAGGTTACCGCTGTTGCCATCTAATTTAAGCAGGCGGCTTGCTGTACGCTCCTCTTGAGGGTAGCGAGCAATGAGTTCATCTGGTAGGTCAAAGTGAAAATCTGAAACTTGCATGTGTCTAGTCTTGTCTTAGTTGATGAGATTTGTGCCGTTGACGAATCATAAATCGTAGTTGCTGGATAATCGTTACGGTAAGTCAATCGTTACCAGAAACACATCGCAAACACGACTAAAAATTTCGCAGTGGGCTAGTATAGGCACACGAGCCGCAATAGCAAGGTTTACAGCACTGGATTATTGTAAAGAGGCGTAAAATAATGCGACTGATTCACCTCCTCAAGCTAAAGAATTAGTTGCATAAAACTCACCCAAGAATGCGTCAGATCTCAGTTATTTTTTGGATAAAAAACTATAGTAATAGCAACAAATAAAAAAGAAGGAGGTTCGTATGATCAAGGTTGAAGATATGATGACTCGCAACCCTCATACCCTATTGCGCTCACACTCACTGGCCGATGCTAAGCACATGATGGAAGCACTTGATATCCGCCATATTCCGGTCGTCGATTCCGACAGGCAACTACTAGGTGTCGTCACACAACGAGACGTTCTCGCCGCTCAAGAATCCAGCCTACAAAACATCCCACAAGCTCAATCTTTTACTCTTGCTACTCCCCTCAACGACATCATGCACAAAAGTGTTATGTCGGTAGAGCCGCGTGCAGGATTAAAAGAATCGGCTATCTACATGCAGAAACATAAAGTGGGCTGTTTACCTGTCGTAGAAAACCACGAACTAGTAGGCATTATTACAGACAGCGATTTTGTCACGATAGCGATCAATTTACTGGAGCTGCAAGAAGAAGTAGAGCCAGAAGAAGCAGAAGTAGAGTAACGCTCGGAATTGATATAAAGAAGAGCGGCCAATTCAGCCGCTCAGAGGGATTGTTGTCGCAGCGGATTATTATAGAAGCTCAGATACCACATCCGCTAATTGATGGAATGTCTCACGACGCGAAGAGCTTGGTCGCCAGACAAGGCCAATATCTCGGTAGGCCTGCTGACCAGGAGGATCGATCACAACGAGATTCTGGTTTTCCAATAAACCGTGGTCGATCGCCATTTGCGGGATAAAGGTAGTACCTAAACCGTTCGCGACCATCTGTACCAATGTGTGAAGGCTCGTTGCTGTGAACGGGTTGATCTTCTCTTTGTCGGTTAACTTACACGCTGATACTGCGTGTTCAGTTAAACAGTGCTCGTTCTCCAACAAGAATACAGACTCGTCTGGCAGGTCATCGTATTTAATTGGTACACGAATACCGTCAGCTTGATTACGGCTGATCACCATTCTAAAAGGATCTTGCCCAACCACTTTGCTCTCCATGTTGTCGATATCAACAGGCAGAGCCAGAATCAATACATCTAACTCACCATGGCGCAGTGCCGCGAGTAAGTTCGTTGTCGTGTCTTCACGTAGCAGTAAGTTTAGCTGAGGAAAGCGCTGGTTGGCTTCTTGTACCAAATCGCACAAAAGAAATGGCGCAATGGTAGGAATGCACCCTACTCGCAGCTGACCTTGCATCGCATCGCCGTTACATAGGTTCCCGAGTTCAACCAAATCTTGACCTTTCGCCAATAACTCTCGACCGTGCTTCACCACCAGCTCTCCCGCTTGAGTAAAAACAAGTGGGCTCTTCTTATCTTTTTTCTCATACAGAGGGCAACCGATCAGCTCTTCTAGGTTTTGAATACCTTTACTAAGAGTTGATTGGCTGACGAAACAGCGATCAGCGGCGTCGCTAAAGTGGCGTGTTTCGTGAAGAGTAACAAGATAGTGAAGTTGCTTAAGACTTGGCCATTTATTCATGAAATTACTTTGTAATATGAGTAGGATAAGTTACACGAAGGTCCTAAGACCTAAGAAAAGGACAAAGAATAAGCTTATCGCTTTTTTCGATGAACTTAATCTATTTAATTCGCTTTTTTCTATAGTACCGATTGTACTATAGTTTGTCGCGTAGAAACGGAGCCCAAACAAAGATGTGTTGGGCCAACTAATTTTTTAGGAGATTCCAAAATGGTACTAGTAGGTCGTCAAGCCCCTGACTTTACTGCAGCAGCTGTTCTAGGTAACGGTGAGATCGTTGATAACTTCAACTTCGCAGAATTCACTAAAGGTAAGAAAGCGGTTGTTTTCTTCTACCCACTAGACTTCACTTTCGTTTGTCCTTCAGAGCTAATCGCTTTCGACAACCGTCTAGAAGATTTCCAAGCTAAAGGCGTTGAAGTAATCGGTGTTTCTATCGATTCTCAATTCTCTCACAACGCATGGCGTAACACTGCTATCGCTGACGGCGGTATCGGTCAAGTTAAATACCCACTAGTTGCTGACGTTAAGCACGAAATCTGTAAAGCATACGATGTTGAGCACCCAGAAGCAGGCGTTGCTTTCCGTGGTTCTTTCCTAATCGACGCTGACGGTCTTGTTCGTCACCAAGTAGTTAACGATCTTCCACTAGGTCGTAACATCGACGAAATGCTACGCATGGTAGACGCACTAAACTTCCACGAGAAGAACGGTGAAGTTTGTCCTGCACAATGGGAAGAAGGTAAATCAGGTATGGACGCATCTCCAAAAGGTGTTGCAGCATTCCTATCTGAGCACGCTGACGACCTAAGCAAGTAATTACCTCTTAAGCCCGAACTCAACGCGGGTTAATGGTTGGAAGATTCTCTTTAAAGAGACATAAAGCATAAGCTAATAGCGCAAAGCGCACCGCCAATCAGTTAAGAAGTAAAGTCCTATTAAAAGCCCGAAGTTAACGCTTCGGGCTTTTTGTTTCCCCCCTCCTCGCTCCCCTAGACTGACTCTTGTAATAGATAATTGAGGTAGCGATAAACCTAAACTTTACCTCTATTTTCCCTTATCCCCATCTATTCAGAATCACACCTAGATTGCTATTATTTCATCAGTATCTTTTTGAACGGATAAACACGATGAACACCGAAATTGAAGTCTGTATCGATAACTTAGAATCTCTTCATACCGCACTATCTGGTGGCGCGAATCGAATTGAGCTTTGCTCTTCATTAGCACTTGGCGGATTAACTCCAAGCTTCGGAATGATGAAACAAGCGGCAATAGTTTCGTCGGTTCCGGTCTACGCTATGATACGCCCAAGACAAGGCGACTTCATTTTCGATAACGACGATATGCTCTGTATGCTTGAAGATATTGAAGCTTGCGCAAATGCAGGATTGGATGGGGTCGTACTTGGTGTGTTAGCGCCGAACGGAAGTATTGATATGCCAAAGATGCAACAACTGGCTGACAAAGCGCACTCGTTAAAGCTTGGGATTACCTTCCACAGAGCCATCGATCAAAGCTCTGATTTCCAAGCAGCATTAGAACAAATCATTACACTTGGATGCGAAAGAGTCCTGACATCAGGGCTTGCTGCTAATGCTGAGCAAGGTATCGATGTATTGGCTGCAATGGTCAAACAAGCCGATGGACGAATTGATATCATGGCGGGGGCTGGCGTTAACGCTGCGAATGCCAAAATGATTCAAAGCGCTACTCAAGTACCTGCTCTTCACCTTTCAGGTAAATCGACAAGGCCGAGTCTAATGGAAAACAACTCAAGTGCTCAAATGGGCAGTGATAATATTGATGATTATCAGATCCCAGTGACAGATGCGAGTAAGATATCTGATGTGAGAGCCGCCCTCACCGCTTAGGGCAATAGTCGCCAGCATAAATCCAGAGAACCTCGCTGACTAATCTAACTGACTGACGTATATTAGATTTAATAGCGCAGAAAATTTTCATGGATAGATATGGCTAAAGACTTATTCAGCTCTCTTGATTTAAACCTGTTACGAAGCAAAACATGTTTGGAAGAAACCAAATCCACGGCTTTCAGGCTGAAATTGGTGTGGCAAGTTATGACGGTACAAAAACGCGCTCAGGCGAAGTAGAAGAGAAAACAACACATGGTATAAGCCTAGGTGGTGCCTACGTTTACCAAGCGACACCAATGCTTGGATTACGTGCTGGTGTTGATATGAATATTTTTGATCACAACAAAACCGTTGTGCCTTACGACACAACGGTCAATTTCAATCTTGGTGCCATTATTAGCTTCTAAAGATAAGCTCTATTTTAGTGCGTCATCAAGGCTTTGATCACCGAGGTGACGTACATCTTTACCCTTCACAAAGTAAATAATGTATTCGCAGATATTTTGGCAGCGGTCTCCCACTCGCTCAATCGCACGAGCTGACCACATCACCTGCAAAATATTAGGGATGTTCTTAGGGTCTTCCATCATATAGGTCATTAACTGACGAATAACGGCTTCGTATTCCGCATCCAACTTATCATCAAGTTTGTGAACTTCAGCAGCCGCATCAACATCCATACGAGCAAAAGCATCTAACACTTGGTGAAGCATGGTGATTGCCTGACGGCAAAGAGGCTCTAACGAAACATGGAATTTTTGCTCTTTGGTTGAAGGGATCTCAATAGCACCTTGCGCAATTTTAGAAGCAACATCGCCAATACGTTCCAGATCGGTAATGGTTTTGATGATCGCCATAATCAAACGCAGATCCTTCGCTGTCGGCTGACGCTTTGCAATGATTCGAGTACACGCCTCATCAATCGACACTTCCATCGCATTCACTTTGTGGTCATCACGAATCACTTTTTTGGCCAATTCAACATCGTCTTTATGAAGCGCCTGCATTGCAAACGAGAGTTGCTGCTCCACTAACCCGCCCATGGTCAATACATGAGTACGGATCGATTCTAACTCGACATTGAATTGCCCTGAAATGTGGCGACCGAAATGCATACTTGCTCCTTGAAAGAAATGAAGAAAGCCATTTTTGTAGAGTGACTTAGCTCTAGATGACACCTTTGGAGAGGTTAGCCATATCTACCAGTAATGTAGTCTTCCGTCTGGTTTTTCAATGGAGACGTAAAAATTGAGTCCGTATCTGAGTACTCGATCAATTTTCCCATATGAATAAAGGCAGTATGGTCACTTACACGCGCGGCTTGTTGCATGTTGTGGGTAACAATCACCACTGTGTATTGCGTTTTGAGATCGTTGATCAACTCTTCAATCGTCAAAGTAGAAATCGGATCGAGTGCCGATGTCGGCTCATCTAACAACAGCACTTCAGGCTCAATCGCAACCGCACGAGCGATAACCAAACGCTGCTGTTGACCGCCAGATAAACCAAAAGCATTCTCATGCAACCGATCTTTCACTTCATCCCATAACGCAGCAGCGCGCAGAGAGCGTTCAACCGCATCATCAAGGTCTCGGCTGCTGCTAACGCCTTGTAGCCTCAAGCCATAAACCACATTCTCATAGATAGATTTAGGAAAAGGGTTTGGACGCTGGAATACCATACCCACACGGCGTCGTAAGGTCGCAACATCCACCTTAGGGTGATAGACGTTCTTGCCATGAAGCTTCACTTTCCCGGAAACCTTACAGCCTTCAACAAGATCGTTCATGCGATTAATGCAGCGCAGCAGAGTCGACTTACCACACCCAGAAGGGCCGATAAACGCCGTCACCTGCCCCTTCGGGATCTGCATCGAGATATCATCAAGTGCTTGGCTCTCTTTATAGTAAAGATTTAGCCCTTCGATCGAGATAGCAATTTGCTCATCCTTCAGATTGTGAACATCAAGTGGTGCTTGGTAACCCAAGGTTTCATTAATCGAGAACATCTAATCTTGTCCTAAGGTTCGGTATTTTTCACGCAAGTTATTACGGATATTGATGGCTGTTAAGTTCAACCCAACAATCACCGTAACCAATAAAAATGAAGTCGCATACACTAAAGGTCGTGCCGCTTCGATATTAGAGGTTTGAAAACCAACATCATAGATATGAAAGCCTAAATGCATGAACTTTCTATCTAAGTGTAAATACGGAAACTGACCATCGACTGGCAAGCTAGATGCCAATTTAACAACACCCACCAGCATAAGTGGTGCAACTTCCCCCGCGGCTCTCGCGATTGCCAAAATTAAACCAGTGATAATCGCTGGGCTTGCCATCGGTAAAACAATGCGCCAAAGCGTCTCAAATTGAGTCGCACCAAGCGCTAATGAACCGTGCCTCACTGCACTAGGAATACGCGTTAAGCCCTCTTCCGTGGTTACGATAACGACTGGAAGCGTCAAGACCGCTAAGGTTAGTGCTGACCAAAGTAGACCCGGCGTACCAAATGTCGGTGCTGGCAATCGCTCTGCATAAAACAAGGAATCGATTGAGCCACCGATGGTATATACAAAGAATCCTAAGCCAAATACGCCATACACAATCGACGGTACACCCGCTAAGTTAATCACGGCAATACGAATCAAACGTGTTAGTGCGTTGTTTCTTGCATATTCATGAAGATATATCGCAGCAACTACGCCAAGTGGCATCACGACAATCGACATGAGAATAACCAGCAGCACAGTGCCGAAAATGGCAGGAAACACCCCACCTTCAGAGTTTGAGTCTCGTGGGTTCTCTGATAAGAACTTCCAAACTTGTTTGCCCCAATGCCCAACCTTTTCAAGATAAGACATATTATTCGGGTACCAATAATCCAAGATATGACTGAGCGAAATTTCAACCTGCTCTCCTGTCATATCTTCCACCAACAAGCTTTCGACATTGAGCTGTGTTCTAAGATGCTCAAGCTTTACTTCTGCTTCAGCTAACTGGCTATTTAATTCCAGTTTAGTTTGAGTATAGGTTTTAAGGTATTCATCGCTCACTGACTCATTGAGTTCAAGCTTACGTTTTTCTAAGCGCAGATTTTCCAATTGCCAGCTGATATTGCGGATTTCTTGGTTCACAACACGCGACGTTTCTTTACGTAACGTATCAGCGAACGCCAAGCCTTGTTCGAGCTTTTGGTCTATGTTCGAATCAAAGGTGCCAGAAGCGGTTTTAAAACCCACCGGTTTACCAAAGAAATAACCACCTCGACTTCGTTCAATCACAATCCAATCAAGCGGCGTTGTTGGTTCACGTAAGTTAACATCCAGAATGGAAACAAAATCCGCAGGGTACAGTTCTCTGTTGGCGACTTTGATACTTAAGCGCTGAATTAGTCCCGTCGACAAATTTTGAGGCGACAAGAGGTCCTGTACTTGTGGAACTTGCTCTATCGGGATGTATTTACGTTCATACAACTGGCCAATCAATACATCTTGCTTTGATACCGTTTCGTCAAGATCGACCACTAACGATAGGTCTTTGGAGTCGACTTGCCATTGATACAAAGGAGCAGGCCAAAAATAGGTTAAGCCCTTCCAGCCAATCAGCAGCATTAGGCCAAGAACAGAAAGCATACTGATGCTCACCGCCCCGCCCGTAAGCCAGATCCACGGAGATCCCGATTTAACCCAAGATAATAATGACTTCAATTTGTTCATCATGATCGACCTTGATCTTGACGTGCTGAAACCAAGAAACAGCCAAGTTCTCGAGATACGCTAGCCAAACAACTAAAAGCCATTGAGACACATTGAGGTGAACCTTTAAAACTACAGCGCACGATATTTATCTCTCAATCTTTGTCTAACCCACTCTGCGACTGAGTTCACCGCGAACGTGAAAATAAACAGCAAGAGTGCCGCTAAGAACAGCAAGCGGAAGTGAGAACCACCCACCTCTGATTCTGGTAGTTCGACAGCAATCGTTGCGGATAGCGTCCTCATCCCTTCCAAAATATTCCAGTCAAGAATTGGTGTGTTACCTGTAGCCATCAAGACAATCATAGTTTCGCCAACGGCTCTCCCTAGTCCCATCATGACCGCTGAAAAGATACCTGGGCTAGCCGTCAATAACACCACATAAATAAGGGTCTGCCACGCCGTCGCACCCAACGCTAATGAGCCATCGGATAAATGTTTAGGCACAGAGAAAATAGCGTCTTCGGCGATAGTAAAAATCGTTGGGATGACAGCAAAACCCATAGCAAAACCAACTACCAGCGCATTGCGTTGGTCAAAGTCGATGCCATAACTCGCTAAGAAAGTACGAATATCACCACCAAACAACAAGGCTTCAATGCTGTTTCCACCAGCAAAGACAGCCACCACCGTAATCACCAATACCGGGATCAATATTAGGGCATGCCAACCGTTAGAGAAACGACTCGTCACCATCTTCGGTAAGCAGAACCAAACTAACCCCGTCAACAATGTACTCAACGGTAATAACACCATTAATGAGAAGACGGCCGTTAAATGCGTTTCGACAATTGGAGCAAACCAAAGCCCAGCCAAGAATCCGATGATGACGGTCGGAAGTGCTTCCATCAGCTCTATCGAAGGCTTAACCACTCTTCGCATTCGTGGAGACATGAAGTATGCGGTGTAAATAGCTCCGAGCACAGCAACCGGCACGGCAAACATCATCGCAAACAGAGCGGCCTTAATGGTACCGAACGTAATGGGTACTAAACTGAATTTCTCTTCAAAGTCATCATTCGCCGAGGTTGATTGCCAAACATATTGTGGCTCAGGGTAGCTTTCGTACCAGACTTTTTGCCAAAGCGATGAGAATGATATTTGCGGGTATTCATTATCGACCTTAGCCACACTGATGGTGCCATCAATCAGCGTCGCCAGATGCAGTTCATTGGCAGACATAGCCGCTAATTGTGGTGATTTATCAAATGCTCGCTCGAACAGCGACAGCTTTTCACTAGTCGTATAGTGGCTTTGTAATGTGCCGTTCTTATAGAAGCTATAAAAACCCTTTCTATAAGTATCAGGCAAAATAAATTGCACTTGTTCAGCAAGTTGGAAGTCTCGAATATGGGTCAGGCTACGCTTTTCATCTTTGAGTACATCGAACCACTGAGAAACCTGTCCATCCTCATGCGTAACCAACAGTGAATAAGCTCCAGACAGTAAATCAATACTTTTCACCGAGTGCTTCGCATCATTCAAGCTAAGATCAATCACTTCACGAACATTGAAGCCGCTATCTGATAGCTTCAAAACCACTAAATCCGATTGAGATCGGAGATATAAGGTTTGGCCATCAGGTGTGACTAACAACTGTTGCTGCAAGCCCAACTTATCCGATAGCCATTGGCTCGTCTGAAAAACATACTGACCCGTAACGTCACTTTGGTACCACTTCACTAAGACTCGTTGGTCACTTAGCTGAGCGGCAACCGTGATACCACGTCCATTCTTAGAGAACGCGAATTTTTCGATTGTCGTCCCATTTGACGATTCATCATTTAAAAATGGTTCAGGGAGATCGATTTGCTCAATTTTAGGATCGGCTTCACTGCCCTTTTGCAGCACAGGCGCACTATACTCAGGATAGAAAAAAGTAAGGTTGCTTGCACTATCGGCAAAGGCAAACCAGTTTTCTGATGGGGTATTTCGAGAGAAGGCAACAGGATTGGCTAAAACATTTCGCTCAAAGTAAGAGTGTGTATTTTGAGACTCTAAATCCCAAAACTGCACCAAGCCAGATTTTTCGATAGTAAATGCATGCTGACCGTATTCATCAACAGATAAGGCGATAGGCTTTTCTACAGCAACGGTCTTTACGGCTTGGTCTGTCTCTAAACCAGTATCAGAAAACACCGGTAAAATGACCATCGCCAAGTAAACAAAGATCAATACCAGAGCAGCTAGAACACTGACGGCACCACATGTCACTGAAAAACGGACGAGACGATCTTTCAACCATCTTTTTTTGTCACGCTCTTTCAATGAAAATTGGGCTGAAGCCATCTGTTTATCTACCTTTTTTTAGCTACTGACATAATATGTACGTTAGATGACAATTATATTACAAGTTACGTTAAACAACTGAAACTAATAACAAGTTTGTTGACCATATTTCTTAAAGTAAGATCATAGATTTTGTGAATTTTGTCATTCTAAATTAAAGTAATCAGCTCAATAGCCAGCACTCAAGGATTATCATCTCGATGGAAAAAGACTATGTCACAAAAGAACTTAGCTGGTTATCCTTCAACGAAAGAGTGCTCCAAGAAGCAGCCGACAAGTCAGTTCCCTTAATCGAAAGAGTTCGTTTTTTAGGTATTTATTCAAAAAACCTCGATGAGTTTTACAAAGTCCGATTTGCTGACGTGAAACGAAAGATCTTACTTCAAGATCCTCAATTACCTGCCAACTCGCAGAAAACCTTACTCACTCAAATGCAGAGCAAAGCAAGTAAGCTCGATGCTCGATTCCATGAGTTGTATAACGACTTATTGTTGGAACTGGCGCGCAATCGTATTTTTTTGGTCAACGAACAGCAAATCAGCGAAGAGCAAAGTGAGTGGATCAAAAAGTACTTTAAGAAAAAAGTGCTGCCACACTTAACTCCGTTTCTCTTGAACGAAGATAGCCAGTTGCTCAATATTATGAAAGACGAGCAAAGTTACTTAGCCATCGACATCGAGCGTGAGGCATCTTCTCAATACGTATTACTCGAAATCCCATCAGAAGCACTCCCTCGATTTGTTAAGTTACCAGACACCTCGGGTTCTCAGCGTACTACTTTGATCTTATTAGATAATATAGTTCGATTTTGTTTAGATGACTTACTTAAAGGGTTCTTTGAGTATGACTCAGTGCGTTGCTTTGCTATAAAAATGACTCGTGACGCCGATTATGACCTTCAAGAGAACAATGAAAGCAGCCTATTAGAATCGATGTCTTTAGGTTTAGAACAGCGCTTAACGGCACTACCGATACGCCTTATCTATGAGTCAGAAATGCCAGCTGAAATGCTCAGTTTCTTACAAGTCAGACTAAAACTATCTGACTACGACAGTGTTATCACCGGAGGTCGCTACCACAACTTCAAACATTTCTCTGAGTTCCCAAGCCTTAACCGACGTGATTTAGTTAATCGCCCGTTACCCGCGATTAAGTGCGCGCATTTTAGCCACCATCCAAACTATTTTGAAGCGATCAAAGCTCGTGACATCTTGTTGCATTACCCTTATCACACCTTTAATCACATCACTGAGCTCGTGAGGCAGGCTTCCTTTGACCCGAAAGTAACCTCCATAAAAATAAACGTTTACCGTGTTGCAGAAGGCTCCAAACTCCTTAGCTCAATCATCGATGCGGCGCACAATGGAAAAAAGGTCACAGTGGTTGTCGAACTGCAAGCTCGCTTTGATGAACAGGCCAATATTCAGTGGACAAAGAAACTTCAAGAAGCCGGTATAAAAGTCATCCATGGCATCCCAAGTTTGAAAGTCCACTCCAAACTGCTGCTCATTAAACGGAAAGAAGGCAAGCATACGGCGCATTATGCCCATATTGGCACCGGTAACTTTCATGAAGTAACAGCGCGCGTGTATACCGATTTTTCTCTGCTCACTGCAAATGAAGATTTGACCCAAGAGGTGAGACAAGTCTTTAAGTATATTGAAAACCCTTATCAAAAATCACAGTTCAAACAACTGATTGTGTCACCGAAGGATACAAGAAAACGTCTGTATCAGTTGATAGATAATGAAATACAAAACGCGATGGAGAGCAAGCCTGCAAGCATCACTCTAAAACTCAACAATTTGGTCGACCGAGAGATCATTGAGAAGCTCTATCAGGCCAGCCAAGTCAATGTAAAAGTGAGAATGGTCATTCGTGGCATGTGCTCTCTTGTCCCTGGCATACCCAACATCAGTGATCATATTGAGATAGTCAGTGTGGTCGATCGTTTCCTCGAACATCCGAGAGTGATGATATTTGGTAACGCTGGAAAGCCGAAGGTCTATATATCTTCCGCTGACTGGATGACACGAAATTTTGATCACCGCATCGAAGTTGCAGCTCCAATTTTAGATCCAAAGATCAAGCAAACCATTATCGATATCACCGAGTTTCATTTCGATGACAGCAACAAAGCTCGAGTGCTAGACCAAGCGATGAGCAACTCTTACACACAACCACCAGCAAACCTACTTGATTACCCGACGTCACAACTCTCCACTTACCACTATATTAAACGTATGGAGAAACTTGCTCGCAAGAAGTACAAACAAGAGAAGAAATCATGCCGCTAATTGATAACAAACATTCTCGATGTATTGCCGCTATCGACTTGGGTTCGAACAGCTTTCACATGGTGGTTGCCCGAGTATTCGATCAACACCTGCAATTAGTCAGCAGACACAAACAGAAAGTGAGATTAGGTGATGGATTGGATGAACGTAACGTCCTATCTGAAAGCGCTATCGAGCGAGGCCTAGAATGCCTCAAGGTGTTCGCAGAACGACTGGCGGATTTTGAGCTTGATGATGTCAGAGTTGTTGCGACTCATACCCTAAGAAAAGCCAAAAACGCTAAAGACTTCTTAGAGCAAGCCAAGCCACTGTTTCCTTTTCCAATAGAGATAATTTCCGGTCAAGAAGAAGCTCGAATAATCTATAACGGAGCAGAACACACTCAAACCGCTTCTGAATCTAAGTTGGTTATTGATATCGGTGGAGGGAGTACGGAACTCGTCGCCGGACAAGGCTTTACTCCTCTAATTATGCGCAGTTTACCGATGGGATGCGTCAACTTCACTCAACGTTTCTTTGCTGACGAAGGGCTAACTTCGCGACACTTCTCAGATGCTTATACCGCAGCTACTCGTCTATTGATGCCATTGATTGAAGAATACACAAAAGCCCCTTGGGAAATCGCTTTTGGCTCATCTGGTACCACGAAATCAATAAAAGAAGTACTCATTGGCTTAGGGTTCACCGATGGTCTCATTACGCCCCAACGCCTGTCCTATTTAAAGAATCACTTATGTGAGTTTTCATCATCCAACACCGTAAATCTTTCAGGCTTAAGTGATGAGAGAAAGCCTGTGTTTGCTGCAGGCGTCACCATTCTTTCAGCAGCAATGGATACGCTAGACATCAAGGAGTTACATTTTTCTGATGGTGCCCTGAGAGAAGGCGTTCTTTATGACATGGAGGATAGGTTTAAAGATATTGATATTCGAACAAGAACTGCCGAAACGCTCGTCTCTCGATACCATGTAGACGTAACTCATGGCGAGAAAGTGAAAGTGCTCGCTCTTTCATTGCTGAAACAAGTACAGCCTCAAGTGACAACTGCGGTCACTAATGAGCTGTATGATCTGCTTGGTTGGGCTGCAGTACTTCATGAGGTAGGACAAAGCATTGCATTCCAAGGCTATCACCGCCATTCGGCTTATCTGCTTAAGCATACGACAATGCCAGGCTTTAATACTGAGCAACAACGCCTTATATCAGCATTGGTTCGCTATCAAAGAAAAGCGCTCAAACTACAAGATTTGCCGGAACTTTCTCTGTTTACTCAGCAACAAGTCACCCTGCTGATTCGTATATTGAGACTCGCTATCTTACTCAACCGTCAGCGAAATCAAGCACTGGCCCCAGACGTGACTCTAACGATTGAACAACAGGATAACTGGGAATTGAAAGGAACTAACAGCGATTGGTTGGCCCAAAACCAACTGCTTGATTATGAGCTCAGAGAAGAGCAACAACGTTGGAAAAATGCAGAATGGTCGTTGCAGCTAAAATAACGAACAGTCAAAATAAAAACAGCTTGCGACGCGCAAGCTGTTCATACGTTTTTTTCTAAGTTTGTCTTAGCCTGAATTAGAGCCCGACTTTTGCCAATTCTTGCTCTGCGAACTCAGACGGTATCGCTAAATAACCATCTTTTTCTACAAGCTCTTGTCCCTGCTTTGAGAATACAAAAGTAAGGAACTCTCTCTCAACCGGAGAAAGTGGTTTATCCGGATGCTTATTCACATACACATAGAGAAAACGAGATAGAGGGTAATCACCACTCAAGATATTCTCACGCGTAGGCTCAACATAATTAGAGCCGTGCTCTGCAATAGGAATCAGCTTAACACCTGCTACGCGGTAGCCAATGCCCGAGTAGCCAATCCCACTGATGGATGAAGCGACCGACTGAACGACTGAAGCCGAACCAGGTTGCTCATTGACTCGGTTTTTAAAGTCACCGCCGCACAGTGCATTCTGTTTGAAGTATCCATAAGTCCCCGATACAGAATTACGACCAAACAGTTGGAATCGATGTTTTGCCCACGGTTGGTCAATGCCCAAATCTTGCCAATTATTTAGCGGCTTAGTCGCTCCGCAACGCAATGTCTCTGAGAATATACTGTCAATCTGGTGAAAGTTGAGCCCTTCAATAGGGTTATCACGATGCACAAAAAGTCCAATCGCATCGATAGCGACTCTCAGTGCTGTCGGCTTATAGCCATGCTCTCTTTCAAACGCTTCGACTTCTCGTAGGCGCATTGGACGACTCATTGGTCCAAGGTGAGCAGTGCCTTCCGTTAAAGCAGGAGGGGCAGTAGAAGAACCAGAAGCTTGAACTTGAGCGTTCACATTCGGGTAGTAAGACTTGAACTCTTCCATCCATAATGTCGTCATACCCGCTAAGGTATCCGAACCAACAGACAATAGGCTCCCTGAAATACCCGGCACCTTAGCGTAATCAGGCAGTGAGTCGACACCCTGATCGGCATGAACTGGGTTAACCAAAGCAAATGTTAACAATAAGCTTACGGGTAAACGCATCCTGCGTGTCACACAACTCATGACACTGTCAGTCGATTTGGCAATGTAAAATGGAATCGACTACCGACACCTACTTCACTTTGAATTTCTAAATGTGAGTCATGATGACTAAGCGCATGTTTCACAATCGCCAATCCAAGACCACTACCACCTGTATCACGTGAGCGTGCTTTATCTACACGATAGAAACGCTCTGTGAGTCGATGTAAGTGTTGTGGCTCGATACCGTCTCCGGTGTCTGATACATCCAAACAAGCACCTTGACTGGTCTGGTACCAACGTACCTTAACCGTCGCGCCCGGTGGTGTGTATTTCACTGCGTTGTAAACCAGATTCGATATAGCACTTCTCAATTGATCTTCATCAGCAAGAACGCGTAGGCTCTTATCGATATCAAACTCAAGCTTATGCTCTCGATCACCACTTAGGCTTGCCGCTTCTTTCTCAAGAACCTCAAGCATCGCCGGAACGTTCACCACTTCATCGAGCTCATGCATCGGCGCAGCTTCGATTTTTGAAAGTGTTAATAGCTGATTGACCAGACTGTTCATGCGATTCAATTGCTCAGTCATCACACCATGAGCCTTAGGCCACATAGGCCCAACGACCATGTCTGGATCTTCCGTCATTTCAAGGTAGCCCTGAAGTACGGTCATAGGAGTACGTAGCTCGTGAGAAACGTTAGCAAAGAAGTTACGACGCATGCCTTCTAGCTGTTTTAGCTGAGTAACATCACGTACCACCATCAGGTGTTCACCCTCGGTATACGGCACGATACGAAGCTCAAGCATACGTTCCACGTTAAGTGGCGAAGGCATCTCTAACGGTTCTGAAAAATCTTGTTTATTAAGATACTTGATGAAGTCCGGCGTGCGGATCAAGTTAGAAATCGGTTGTCCTGAATCGTCTGGCCAGCGAAACCCAAGTAAGTACTGAGCTAGCTTGTTACACCAAACGATATTCCCTTCTCCACGAAATACCACAACGGCATCGGGAAGGGATTCTGCACCGTTTCTGAAACGGCGAATAAGGTTGGTCAGCTCTTTACGTTTGCGACGCTGTCTCTGCTGCATACGATAAATACCGTTAAACAGAGACTCCCAATTCCCAGAACCTGATGGTGGCGTTAGACGCTTCTCATCCCACAACCATGCGGACAAGCGCATTTGGTTGTGTAGATGCCAGCCGAGCTGCAATACCGTAGCAGCCAGCAGTAACCAAGGTAGGTAGCCGAATATCCATCCAACCAAAACCCAAGGTGCGTAAAAAAAAGCCAGCTCCCAAGCCAGCTTTTTCCAGGTTAACTTTTCAACCATTCAGGACTCCGTAAACTGGGTAGCGAAGCCACACTAAGCCTTTGTAGAAAAACGGTAGCCCGCGCCGCGAACCGTTTGGATTAGCTTGTCGTGACCTGCAGATTCAAGTGCTTTACGCAGGCGTCGAATATGTACATCAACCGTTCGGTCTTCAACGTAAACATTGGTACCCCAAACGTTGTTAAGCAGCTGCTCTCGGCTGTATACACGCTCTTGGTGCGTCATAAAGAAATGCAGCATTTTGAATTCTGTTGGTCCCATATCAACTGGACCTTCACTTGCGGTCACGCGGTGTGATACTGGGTCTAATTTAAGGCCCTGTACATCAATCACATCTTCCAATGCCGTTGGTGTTACACGACGAATCACCGCTTTAAGGCGAGCAACAAGCTCTTTTGGCGAAAACGGTTTGGTAATGTAGTCGTCAGCGCCAACTTCTAAACCGCGAACCTTATCTTCTTCTTCACCACGAGCTGTTAGCATCACCACTGGGATGTTGCGAGTTAACTCTTCACGCTTCATGTGCTTGATAAAGTTTATCCCGCTACCACCAGGTAGCATCCAATCTAGTAATACTAGATCTGGGAAAGGTTCACATAGCTTGTTTACCGCTGTATCGTAATCTTCAGCCTCTACTGCTTGGTAGCCTTTTTGTTCAAGCACGAAGCACAGCATCTCACGAATAGGTGCTTCATCTTCAACGACCAGAATCCTTCTCGACATAATTGAATAGCCTTTGTATTTAATCAACGCATTGCATTATCTGAGTTAATTATGACACTTTTGTGACCTTTGAAAACAAATTTTCATATAACTGTCTCAAACATTTCACTTTATAACTTTTGATACAGAGCTAGGGACAAATCGAATTAGATCTCATATCATGAAGCACTTCTAAAAAGGTATGAGAAAAATTTATGTGGTTTAAAAATTGCCTAGTCTATCGCTTCAACCGTGATATTGATTTCAACGCAGATCAGCTAGAGAAACAACTTGAAGAATTCCGCTTTACTCCTTGTGGTAGCCAAGACAAACAGAAGTTTGGTTGGGTACACGCAATGGGTAGACATGGCGATATGATGACGCACGTATCAGAAAACCGCATTCTTATCTGTGCAAAGAAAGAAGAGAAAATGCTACCCGCTTCTGTGATCAAAGAATCATTGAACGCAAAAGTAGAAACGCTTGAGGCAGAGTCTGGTACCCCTCTGAAAAAGAAAGAGAAAGACAGCCTAAAAGAAGACATCATCATTGATCTACTTCCTCGTGCATTCAGCCGCAGTAACTTTACTTATGCGCTGATCATGCCAAAAGAAGGTTTCATTGTGGTTGATGCGAGCAGCTACAAAAAAGCAGAAGACGTATTAGCATTGCTACGTAAAACAATGGGTAGCCTACCAGTCGTGCCCGCTATTCCTGAGCAAGCGATTGAAACGACTCTAACCGAGTGGGTTAAATCAGGTGATACACCTCAAGGTATCACAATGCTTGATGAAGCTGAGCTTAAGTCGATTCAGGAAGACGGCGGTATTGTTCGAGTTAAGAAACAAGAACTAGAAACGGACGAGATTAAGAACCACATCGAAGCTAATAAGATGGTGACTAAACTTCTTATCAACTGGCAAGATCGTATTGAATTCATTCTGGCAGAAGACGGCAGCATCAAGCGCCTAAAATTCAGTGATGAGCTCAAAGACGAAAACGACGATATTCCTCGTGAAGATCAAGCTGCGCGTTTTGATGCGGACTTCTCTCTACTTTGTGGTGAGTTCAGTGTTTTCCTTCCAAACCTATTTGAATCATTAGGCGGGTTAACTCAACCTAACGCTTAATCAGTCAAACTATAGGCTCAGGTGCTAACGGTATCTGAGCTTATTTCTCACTAAGTTCTCACTTATATCTGCCTCTAGACCCTCTTGTTAATGTCATTGCTATCTTTAGGGCTATCAACCAAACTCATTTTAGCGTAAAATTTGCGCCCCTTTGATATCACTTGGTGGTATCAACCTGACTTGAGATCAGATTAGAGAACGAAGCAATGACTACACAAAAACCATTTGTACCTGAACTATTATCACCGGCAGGAAGCCTCAAAAACATGCGTTACGCATTCGCCTACGGCGCAGATGCAGTATACGCAGGCCAGCCACGTTACAGCCTTCGTGTTCGTAACAACGAGTTCAATCACGAAAACCTACAAATCGGTATCGATGAAGCTCATGCTCAAGGCAAAAAGTTATATGTTGTATGTAACATTCAGCCGCACAACTCTAAATTAAAAACATTCATTCGCGACCTCAAACCAGTTGTAGACATGGGCCCTGACGCGCTTATCATGTCAGATCCTGGTCTTATCATGATGGTTCGTGAAGCATTCCCTGAAATGCCAATCCATCTTTCTGTTCAAGCAAACGCAGTAAACTGGGCGACCGTTAAGTTCTGGTCAACTCAAGGCGTTGAGCGTGTGATCTTATCTCGTGAGCTATCGCTTGAAGAGATCGAAGAGATTCGCGAACACTGCCCAGAAACAGAGCTAGAGATCTTTGTTCACGGAGCTCTTTGCATGGCTTACTCAGGCCGTTGTCTGCTTTCTGGTTACATGAACAAGCGCGATCCAAACCAAGGTACTTGCACCAACGCTTGCCGCTGGGAATACAAAACAGAAGCAGCGAAAGAAGACGAAAACGGTCAGATCGTTGAAGCAAACCCTACTGGTGTTGCTATTCAAGAAGTAGAAACGCAAGACATTGAAGTTCAAGATGAGCGTCCAGACAACACACTAGGCCTTGGTAAACCAACAGACGAAGTGGTTCTGCTTTCTGAATCACACAAGCCAGAAGAGAAAATGGCAGCGTTTGAAGATGAGCATGGTACTTACATCATGAACTCAAAAGACCTTCGTGCAATCCAACACGTTGAGCGCCTAACGAAGATGGGTGTTCACTCTCTGAAGATTGAAGGTCGTACTAAGTCTTTCTACTACTGTGCACGTACTGCTCAGGTTTACCGTAAAGCTATTGACGATGCAGTGGCAGGCAAACCATTCGATGAAAGCCTAATGGGTACACTAGAGAGCCTAGCTCACCGTGGTTACACTGAAGGCTTCTTACGTCGCCATACACACGATACATACCAAAACTACGAGTACGGTTACTCTATCTCTGACACTCAACAGTTTGTTGGTGAGTTCACAGGTAAGCGCCGTGGTGACCTAGCGGAAGTAGAAGTGAAGAACAAGTTCCTAGTAGGCGACAGCTTAGAAATGATGACACCGAAAGGTAACGTTGTTTTCAAACTAGAAGTTATGGAAAACCGCAAATCTGAAGCGGTCGACGATGCGAAAGGTAACGGTCACTTTGTATTTATTCCTGTACCAGCAGATCTAGACCTAGAGTACGGCTTGCTGATGCGTAACTTGAGCGAAGGCCAAGATACACGTAACGCATCAGGCAAATAATTTTTACTTAAGCGACTTACTTGAGAAGAAAATAATGGCTCTGTTAATTACTGACAAGTGCATAAACTGCGATATGTGTGATCCTGAATGCCCAAATGGTGCAATCACTATGGGCGACAGCATCTTCGAGATCGATCCTGATTTATGTACAGAGTGTAAAGGTCACTATGAAAAGCCAACATGCCAGTCAGTGTGTCCGATTACAAAATGCATCATCACTGACCCAAACCATATTGAAACTGATGACGAGCTACTTGAGAAGTTTGTTATCATTCAAGGCTTGACCTAAAAGAAGAAAGGTTCAACTTAACCATAAGTTGAACCTTTTTTTTCATCCTGATTTTCCGATTGGATAAATATTGCAGAAGAGCTCTTTTTCAAATTGATATTCGAGTCGTTCTCGCCAGTTTATTGATTGAGCTATAGGAACAAGATAAAAGTTTTCCCTGCTGGTATCGGTCACAAATGCCATTCCATACTGCATCAATTCATAGTGAACATCATTTACGAAACTAGGGTCTAAACGTTGTCTGCCTGTTAGCTGATTGATGTCATCTCTTGAAATTGAAATACCCGAGCTTTCAGCGTTGAACCTATGTCTTAACCATTCTGAAAATTCCTTCGCACAAATCATAGTCATAGTCTTATCCTTGAATTATCTATCGACGGGTATCAGACTCTGATTTCGCATACTGCATATAAGCCGCATCTTTCACCCCAAAACACTCAATCCCTGACCAAACCTTGTCAAATTCGCCATCGCCCTTGCTGATACCGTTATTGCTTTTATTAATATCAAACGATGTTCTTAATCTCGTGTTTATAAACTCTAGACAAAAGTGTGATATTTCTCCATTTTAGAGTCGAAAAAACCAGTGGCAGTACCACTGTAAAAAGCCTCGATGAACAGGATTACTTATTCGATATCAAGGCCAAACACTGACTTGGCATCACTTTAACTTTTTTCTTTTTCTTAGTTTTCGCTACTTTTTTAGGAGGTGGAACTGGAACAGTCTTTGGAGCCCAACTTGCAAGTTCATCTCCACAACCGTCACCTTTAGGAGGGCTCGCTTGAGCTATGCAGTTTGAACTGCCTTCAGGACACTTTAAACGAACGTGGAAGTGGGAGTGGTGTCCCCACCAAGGTCTTATTTTGCCTAACCAAGCTCTATCATTAGCGTCAGAGTTTTCTTGTTCACAAAGGGTTTGCTTGATCACTGGATGAACAAAAATACGCACCACTTTTTCATCTTTCGCCGCATAACGAATAACTTGAAAATGATCATCGGTCCAATTCGATTCACGCAATTTGTAGTTGGTAAGATCCACAACGCTCACAGGTTTAGGCACAGCTAATTCGTTCTCTGACAACCTCTTACTGGTTAACCTTAGCCATATATCAATATCTAACCCTGTTTGATGACTTGAATGACCTGAAGAAAAGCGCCCTCCTCTGGGAAGAGAAATATCACCGATCAATAAATTAGTATTGAGCTTCTCGCTGGTCGTGACTCCTAACCTCTCAATAAACTTTATAGCTTCTGTATGGCCATAGTAGCGCTCTCTTTGAGGGCGAATGATCTGATACCCCAAACCATTAATAGGCAAAGCCTGCGCGCCGTCTAGACAGCCATTGGCATAACTGCCAATAGATGATGTTGAGTTGACTGTCGGGCTCTTAGCCTTTTCCCAAGGCGTTGCTATGGCTACGAATGAACATAACACAGTAACCACAGCGCAAAGTAACCTCATAACGATCCTAAATGATTTGTCTTTAGTATTTATACTAGCTGTCATTGAGGAATAGGGGCATATAAGTAATAAGTTTTTCGGAGCATTAAATGAAAATAACAAACAACACGTCTTATACCAATTAAAGTAAA
>NZ_JBFROI010000035.1:169764-178669 GCF_041471405.1 Vibrio sp. 10N.261.52.C11 | reverse complement strand
AATTTGGAGCGATACATCGGGTTCGAACCGATGACCTCAACCTTGGCAAGGTTGCGCTCTACCAACTGAGCTAGTATCGCATTTTCATTCAAATTCTTTCTAGAAGAAAGAGAGAATGGAGGCGCCTCCCGGAGTCGAACCGAGGTCCACGGATTTGCAATCCGCTGCATAGCCACTCTGCCAAGGCGCCTTAGTAACTCCAATCGAATCGCTCATTGCCATCCTCTTGGGTACGGGATGCATTCTACGGATTCAGACGATTGAGTCAATATTATTTTTGTATTTTTAATTCGTTTGAATAGATTTCATACGAAACAGGCCAAATAGCTGACTTTATGTTCAAAACACACTGTGAGCGGGTTATTCAAAGGAGATCTATATCACATTAGATATCCACTATTGATAACTTAACCTTAGGTTAAAGATCAAAAAAGCGAGCCTCAGCTCGCTTCTTCATCAATGATGTTTTTCGTCTAACAAATCGTCTTTGGCAGCCATCAAGTATTGTGCCATTGACCAATAAGTAAGAACGGTGGCGACATACAGTGCAATGTAACCTACCCACACCATCCAGTCGTCGTATCTCCAGATAAGTACCCAAAGAGCGAACATCTGAGAAACCGTTTTGACTTTACCAACCCAAGATACCGCAACACTTGCGCGTTTACCGATTTCAGCCATCCATTCACGAAGCGCTGAAATGATGATCTCACGAGCAATCATGGTCACGGCTGGAATAGTTATCCAAATAGAGTGGTAATGCTCTGTAATCAGGATAAGAGCCGTAGCGACCAACACTTTGTCAGCCACAGGGTCAATGAAGGCACCGAAGCGAGACGTTTGCCCTAACTTACGAGCTAGCATGCCATCTAACCAATCAGTGAAACCGGCTACCCAAAACACCATCGCAGCAGCGAAAGGAGCCCATTGATAAGGTAGATAGAAAACGACAACGAATACTGGGATCAAAAATAGTCTCAGTAAGGACAAAATGTTAGGTATATTCAAACGCATATTATTGGGCTCTTATTAATTGCGCTTTAATGGTGCGGGATTTTTACTATTGTTTCAATGCTTGATAAATGTTTTCTGCCAAAGAATGACTAATGCCCGGCACTTTGGCTATTTCTTCGACAGTTGCACGCTTAAGTTCTTGTAAGCCACCCATATATTTCAGCAAAGCTTGACGACGTTTAGCTCCTACCCCTTCAATTCCTTCCAAAGCACTGGTTCTGCGCGTTTTACCACGTTTCGCCCTGTGCCCTGCAATCGCATGATTATGGCTCTCATCACGAATGTGCTGGATAAGATGCAGCGCTGGTGCATCGCTAGGTAAATTAAACTCTTCACCTTCAAGGGTTACCAAAGTTTCTAAACCCGGTTTACGCGTCACGCCTTTCGCAATACCCATCATTCTTGGTCTAAACGGCCAATCACCCCAATATTGAGAAATGATCTCATGAGCGCGGTTTAGCTGACCTTTACCACCATCGATAAAGATGATGTCTGGGATCTTGTCGATATCGAGTTGCTTCGAATAACGTCTCTCAAGCGCCTGAGCCATCGCTGCATAATCATCGCCACCTGTAATGCCGGTGATGTTGTAACGACGGTACTCTGGTTTAACCGGGCCTTCTTGATTGAACACCACACACGACGCAATCGTGCTTTCACCCATGGTATGACTGATATCAAAACATTCCATGCGCTTGATAGCATCCATCGACAGCACTTCTTGGAGCTCTTTGAAGCGCTGATTAATCGTCATCTTGTGATTAATCTTGGTGGTAATAGCCGTCAATGCATTGGTATTAGACAATTTAAGGTAACGACCTCGAGTACCTGAAGGGTTGGTATTGAAGTGAATCTTACGACCCGCTACTTCACACAAGGCTTCTTGAATCGGTGTGACATCTTCCATCAAATCGGCATTGAGAATCAAACGGGTTGGGATGGTTCTCGCTTCACTATGCGCAAGATAGTATTGGCTTAAAAAGCTCGAAAAGACCTCTTCTCGCACCGTATTGTTGGGAATTTTAGGGAAATGGCTTCTACTGCCTAAAACCTTGCCTTGGCGAATCATCAAGATATGAATACACGCTACGCCATTCTCTTGAGCAAATCCCAACACGTCCATATCTTCCATTGAATCGTCAGATACGTATTGTTGTTCTTGCACACGTCGAATCGCTTGGATTTGATCACGGAAAGCGGCAGCTTGTTCAAAACGAAGCTCACGGCTTGCCTTGTCCATTTTGTCGATGAGCGTCTCAAGGACTAATTTGTCTTTCCCTTGCAGGAACAGACGAACGTAGTCGATAAGTTCACTGTACTCTTCATCAGAGATGATTGAGCTAACACATGGCGCAGCACAACGACCAATCTGATACATCAAACACGGGCGCGTTCTATTGGCATAAACCGTATCTTCACACTGGCGGGCAGGGAAAATCTTTTGGATTAGGTGTAGCGTCTCACGCACAGCGCCGGAATCAGGGTAAGGACCAAAGTATTCGCCCTTTTTCTTCTTAGCACCACGGTGCATCGACAAACGAGGATGCTTGTGACCGCTAATAAAAATATAAGGGTACGACTTATCATCACGCAAAAGTACGTTGTATTTAGGCAAGTACTGCTTGATGTAGTTGTGCTCAAGAATGAGCGCTTCTGTTTCCGTGTGCGTTACAGTGACATCGATCTTGTCAATATTACTAACTAGAGCGCGTGTTTTTTCACTGTCGACTTTTTTACGGAAATAACTGGAAAGGCGTTTTTTGAGGTTCTTAGCTTTACCGACGTAAATAACGGCAGCCTCGGCGTTATACATTCGATAAACGCCGGGCTGCTCTGTTACTGTCTTGAGGAATGAGACTGAGTCAAACAAGTTGGTCACTATACGATCTCAGTGTTAAAGGGTCTCAGTGTCTAACATTCCATGTCTAATCGCTAAATGCGTCAGCTCTACATCGCCACTGATATCCAGCTTACTGAACAAGCGGTAGCGGTAACTGTTGACTGTTTTAGGACTTAGATTGAGTTGTTCTGAAATATCCGTCACTTTCTGACCTTTGGTAATCATCATCATGATTTGAAGTTCACGTTCAGATAAGTCTGCGAATGGATTTTCAGACGCAGGCGAGAATTGGCTCAAAGCCATCTGCTGCGCAATTTCTGGTGAAATGTATCGTTGGCCACTATTAACCACTCGAATTGCATTTACCATTTCATCCGGACCTGCCCCTTTAGTAAGGTAACCAGCAGCTCCAGCTTGCATCACTTTAGTTGGAAACGGATTTTCCGTATGAACAGTTAAAACGATGATTTTAACATCAGGGTTGAAACGCAAGATCTTCTTGGTTGCTTCTAAGCCACCAATACCAGGCATATTCATATCCATCAAAATAACGTCAGTATTGTTAGTACGACACCATTTTGCAGCACCTTCACCGCTTTCAGCTTCCCCTGCTACGTTCATTCCACGGACGTCTTCAATAATACGTCGTATCCCTGTGCGAACCAGCTCGTGATCATCTACAAGGAAAACATTTATCAAACTTGTATCTCCACACTATTAATTGGCTCTGCAACCACTGTGTCATTTCATCTGTTTGAAACAATTGAACAAAGGAACAGTGGATCGCAGCATTGAGTACATCTTAACTTAATTACTAAAAAAAAGCTCTGTTGAATATGTGCTGAAACACGAACTTTAGCAAGTACTTATTAACAAATAAGCTAACTAAAACAACAAGCTTTTTCTAAAAATCAACCAGTTAAAACAACACCCAATAAAATTACATAAGATAAAGATATTTTCAATACCATTGAATAACCATTCGCGACAATTTCACTTATTTGCTTATAGAGTCCCGTTATTTGCCTCTACTAACTAGAATTTAGTTAGTATTTTTACTGCCTTTTGTGCGCAGAGGGTCGCTAGATGGTAGTATTCGATTCCCCATTTCAATAGGTTACTACATTGGATATTCAGCAAGGCTTTGTACTCACAAGACAAGCAAGAGATTTTTCAGGGCGCACACAAATCGACTTGTGGTTAAGCACCCCTCAAGGCCCTACTCTGCTGACGATTCAAAATGAAAAACCGGTATTTTTTGTCGCTCAATCTGACGTTGAGGCATGTCAGGCAATCGCAGCGAAAGAGTCGATCGATTGCCAATTTAAGCCTCTAGAATTAGCCACATTCGAGCAAACACCTCTCGCCGCGTGTTACACCTCACTGTCGAGAAGCAGCTTTGGTTTAGCGCAAGCCTTTCACAACGAAGAAATCCAAACCTTTGAAAGCGATATTCGACTCGCCGATCGATTCTTGATGGAACGTTTTATCAAGGGAAGTATTGAGTTCACCGGATCTGCTGTGCAAAAAAATCAGCATCGTCGAGTCTCAAACGCAAAATGCCGAGCAGGTGATTACTTACCCAGTCTATCTGTGGTCTCGCTTGATATTGAGTGTTCGGAAAAAGGCGTGCTTTATTCAATTGGCCTAGACAGCCCGATGGACAGCCAAGTAATCATGGTCGGCGAAGCACAACAAGCTGAAACCAATATCCAATGGGTTGCCAACGAGAAAGCGCTACTTGAAGCCATGATAGCTTGGTTCTCTGAATTTGATCCTGACATCATCATTGGCTGGAATGTTATCGACTTCGATTTTAGGCTGCTGCACAAACGTTCAGAATGGAACGAAGTGAAGCTCAACATCGGCAGAGACAACCAACCGAGCTTTTTCCGCAGTTCTGCTCAAAATCAGCAAGGTTTTATCACGATTCCGGGGCGCGTTGTCTTGGATGGTATTGATATGCTCAAGACAGCGACCTACCACTTCCGTTCTTGGTCTCTTGAGTCGGTATCGCAAGAGCTGCTTGGGAAAGGCAAAGACATCCATAACGTTCATGACCGTATGGATGAGATAAACCGAATGTTTAAGTTCGATAAACCCTCACTCGCTAAGTACAACCTTCAAGACTGCGTACTGGTAAACAGCATCTTCGAGCACACTCACCTACTCGACTTCGCGATTGAGCGCTCTCGATTAACCGGTGTTGAGCTGGATCGCGTTGGTGGCTCTGTTGCGGCCTTTACTAACTTATATCTGCCTCAAATCCACAGAGCGGGTTATGTCGCACCGAACTTAGAGCCAGAGAATTGGATTGCGAGCCCCGGCGGTTATGTGATGGATTCAATTCCCAATCTGTACGACTCGGTTTTGGTACTCGATTTTAAGAGCCTGTATCCATCGATCATTCGCTCGTTTCTGATTGACCCTATGGGACTAATTGAAGGGTTGAAGCTTGAACTAGGCCCAGCAGAAAACCAAGCCGTTGATGGCTTTCGAGGTGGGCAATTCCACCGCTCTAAACACTTCTTGCCCGAGATGATCGAAAACCTTTGGGCTGCACGTGATGTGGCGAAGAAGAACAACGAGAAAGCGTTCTCTCAGGCGATTAAGATCATCATGAACTCATTCTATGGTGTGTTAGGTTCGTCTGGTTGTCGTTTCTTCGATACCCGGTTAGCGTCTTCAATTACCATGCGTGGACATGAGATCATGAAGCAAACCAAGGTTCTGATCGAAGACAAAGGCTATCAAGTGATTTACGGCGATACCGATTCAACCTTCGTGTCTCTGAACGGCAGTTATGATCAGCAAAAAGCAGACGAGATCGGGAACACACTGGTCGCTTACATCAACGATTGGTGGACGAATCACTTAAAAGAGACCCACAACCTAACCTCAATACTCGAATTGGAATACGAGACTCACTATCGCAAGTTTCTAATGCCGACCATTAGAGGTTCAGAAACCGGCTCGAAGAAACGTTATGCCGGATTAATCACTCAAGGCGATAAAGAAAAGATCATATTTAAAGGGCTTGAGAGTGCACGCACCGATTGGACACCTCTCGCACAGCAATTCCAACAAACCTTGTATGAGATGGTGTTTCACGATCAAGATCCAACCGACTACGTCAGACAGTTTGTTGATGAAACCTCTGCTGGCAAACATGATGATTTATTGGTGTATCAAAAGCGCTTACGCCGCAAATTACATGAATACCAAAAGAACATTCCGCCGCAGGTTCGCGCAGCTCGTATGGCCGATGAGATCAATGCTCAGTTAGGGCGCCCTCTTCAATACCAAAATAAAGGACGCATTGAGTATTTGATTACTCTGAGTGGCCCTGAGCCCAAGGAGTATTTAAAGAGTGGTATCGATTATCAGCACTATATCGACAAGCAGATTAAACCGGTCGCAGAGGCAATACTGCCCTTCATCGGTTTAGACTTTGAAAGAGTTAGTGGGCAGCAGTTGGGTTTGTTCTAGCACTATATTCAATATGCTCTTAAAACGAAAAAAGCAGAGATATGTTCTTCAGCACACTCTGCTTTTTAGTATCAATGGATCGGTTATAAATCTCTATCCGATTCTGAACTCGGTTTTCTGATACTGCTTAATCAACCACTCACCAAAGCCATCAAGAATACCGATCACCGAACGTTTAGGGATTGGTCGACCAGAAAGTAAAATGCCCAACCTGTGGATTTCGACTTCTCGATCTGGGTGATACTTCAAGAACTGTTGGCCACATTCAACAGGATCATCGTACCAATATTTATCGCGGTACATCACCAGTGAGTAACTCGCCCTTAGAAGCTTCTTGGCAATAATCACCTGCGCAGCGACTTGTTGTTCTGGCGTTGTCGCTCGTGCGATCTTGTTGCGATACACCGCCAACCAGTTTTCCGCATCCATATTCCAGTGCTTAGCGATTTCCCAACTTGTTTCAAAATCACCATAGCAGTCTGATAAGTCTTCACCATGCACACACACGGCTAAATGCTTGAGCATAAAACCCCAAGTGAAGATATTGTCGAAATCGACTATCTCACTCACTAAGGTAGTTTTTATCGCCACTTGAGTTACCTGCGGGAAGCTCTTTTGGAAACGCCATTTGATGGTGTTCAACAAAGTGGTTCGTTGGTCAGGAAACGGTCGATGGGTCACCACAACCACATCTAGATTGGAGCGACCGAAGACGGCTTGCTTACGAGCCACACTGCCATAAATATAAATACTGTGCAGATTAGATCCTAACCCACCTTTTAGAAAGGTAATCAGATCGTTAACCACAGGTTGAAATTCAGGTTGAAAAGGCTGTGTTGGGTCAATAACGGGTAGCTGCATAGGTCGTTTCGGTAAATAAAATAATGATTTAACTATAACTCTATGATCGCCTAGGTGACTTTATGATTCAAGCTATTCCTATTTATAGCATCTCCGAGATATAATCAGCGGATAGACCCACTAAGGACAAACACAAAATGCCTAGAGCAAGTGAAATTAAAAAAGGTTTTGCTATCACAGTAGAAAGCAAAACAGTGATCGTTAAAGATATCGAAGTAACAACACCAGGCGGCCGTGGCGGCCAAAAGATTTACCGCTTCCGTGGTAACGATGTAGCAACTGGCGTTAAAACTGAAGTTCGCCACAAGGCTGACGAAATTGTTGAAACTATTGACGTAACTAAGCGTGCAGTAATGTTCTCTTACGTTGATGGCAACGAGTACATCTTCATGGACAACGAAGATTACACACAATTCATCTTCAACGGTGAGACTATCGAAGACGAACTACTGTTCATCAACGAAGAAACTCAAGGCATGTACGCGATCCTTATCGACGGCAACGCTGCAACGCTTGAGCTACCAACATCTGTTGAACTAGTTATCGAAGAGACTGATCCTTCAATCAAAGGTGCATCAGCGTCTGCTCGTACTAAGCCTGCTCGTCTTTCTACAGGTCTTACTATTCAAGTACCTGAATACATCGCGACTGGCGACAAAGTAGTAGTAAACACTGCTGAACGTAAATACATGAACCGCGCAAGCTAAGATACTTATTATGACCGAAGCTAACGACCTAATGTCTTATGACGATGCAATTGATACTGCATACGACATCTTTCTAGAGATGGCACCTGATAATCTTGAACCTGCAGACGTGATTCTATTCACAGCTCAGTTTGAAGATCGTGGTGCTGCAGAGCTTGTTGAAACTGGCGATGATTGGGTTGAACATGTTGGCTTTGAAGTCGACAAAGAAATCTACGCTGAAGTGCGCATTGGTCTTGTGAATGAAGCTGATGACGTTCTAGACGACGTATTTGCTCGCATGCTAATCAGCCGTGACCCAGAACATAAGTTCTGTCACATGCTGTGGAAACGTGACTAATACCGCTGTTGACGCTCATCAGCATGAGTAAACAAGTATTCATGTAAGCGAGTTAAAAGTTAGCCGAGCCGATTGCTCGGCTATTTTTATCACGCCATTTCTCATCATGATTACTCACTTTCATCATCAACTTTAGATTCACTGATTATGACCAAAGCAAAAACAGACACACAATCAAAAGGCTATGCCTGCATTGGCCTAGTTAACCCAAAGACGCCTGAAAACGTAGGCTCTGTAATGCGAGCTGCTGGCTGCTACGGCGCCAACTCTGTGTTTTACACTGGCACACGCTACGACCATGCGCGAAAATTCCATACCGACACCAAAGAAAAGCACTTAGCCCTGCCTTTGATTGGTGTTGAAGAGCTGAAAGATATTATTCCAGTAGGCTGCGTGCCGGTTGCTGTTGATCTGATTGAAGGTGCTAAGCCTCTACCTGATTACAAGCACCCACCACGTGCGTTTTACATTTTTGGCCCAGAAGATGGCACGCTAAAGAAAGAAATCACAGATTTCTGTCGTGAGACGATTTACGTTCCGACCAACGGCTGTATGAATCTAGCGGCATCAGTGAATGTTGTGCTTTACGACCGACTGGCGAAAGGCGATAACTTTTCGAATCATAAGTAAAAGAAACGAGATACGAGATACGAG